>NZ_JBHXRR010000002.1:0-20903 GCF_042716665.1 Nocardia sp. NPDC058658 | reverse complement strand
TGCTTGCTCCTTCGTCGCGTCGCAACGGCGGCTAACCGGCGACCCGGCCGCGACCGGCCACTTCGTGGCCGCCGCTCCCTCGGGGTCGCGGGTGGGTGGTTGGGTTGGGTGGGTTGTGGAAGACGGGGACAGGCCTTGTGCACGGTGTGGTTGGAAGTGCGGTAGGGCGGCGGTGTGCACGGTGTGGTCGGAAGTGCGGTAGGGCGGCGGTGTGGTGGGAAGTGCGGTAGGGCGGCGGTGTGCACGGTGTGGTGGGAAGTGCGGTAGGGGTGCGGGCTCTGGGTTGGCCGGTGTGGTTGGGGAGGCCTGGGCATGGCGGGTTGTGGGCTGTGTGGCGAAATGCCGCGAGCCGTCGCCTGTGATCAGGTGACGGGCTCGTGCCTTGCCTTATGGCCGTGGGGCGGTCAGGCGTCTACGGTGGCCGGTGCTTCGGAGGCGGTTGCTTCCGCGGGCTTGCGGCGGCGTCTGCGGCGGGCGGGCTTGGCTGCGTCGTCGCCGTCGGCGGGGGCCGGTTCGGGGGCGTCGGTGGCTTCGCTGGTGCTCGACTCGGTGGTCGCTTCGCCTGCTTCGGTGGGCTTGCGGCGGCGGCGTCTGCGGCGGGCGGGCTTGTCGCCTTCGGCCGCTTCGTCGGTGCCTTCGGCCGAATCCGTGGCCGGCTCGGTGCCCTCGGTGATGGGGGTGCCGGCGCGGGTGCGGCGGCGGCTGCGCGAGGACTTCGGGCGCTCGGGGCGCTCCTCGACTACGGCGTCTTCGTCACGGGCGGGGGCCGCGGGCTTGCGGATCACGCCGGTGATGCCCTCGGGGATGCCGAGGTCGCTGTAGAGGTGGGGGGAGCGGGAGTAGGTTTCGGGGGGGTCGGTCATGTTCAGGCTCAGCGCCTTGTTGATCGACTCCCAGCGGTGCAGTTCGTCCCAGTCGATGAGGGTGATCGCGACACCGGTGCGGCCGGCGCGGCCGGTGCGGCCGATCCGGTGCACGTAGGTCTTCTCGTCCTCGGGGCACTGGTAGTTGATGACGTGGGTGACGTCGTCGATGTCGATACCGCGCGCGGCCACGTCGGTGGCGACGAGCACGTCGATGCCGCCCTTGCGGAACTTCGTCAGTGCCTTCTCACGGGCGATCTGACCGAGGTCACCGTGCACGGCGCCGACATTGAAACCACGCTCGGCGAGATCGTCGGCCACCTTCTGCGCGGTGCGCTTGGTGCGGGTGAAAATCATTGTGGCGCCGCGGGTCTCGGCCTGCAGCACGCGCGCGACCAGCTCGGCCTTGTCCATCGCGTGCGCGCGGTAGACGAACTGCGCGGTGCGGTCGTGCACCGCGGAGTCGTTGGCCAGCTCGGCACGGATGTGCGTGGGCTTGGTCAGGAAGGTGCGGGCCAGGGTGATGATCGGGCCGGGCATGGTGGCCGAGAACAGCATCGTCTGACGCTTGTCCGGCACCATCGACAGGATGCGCTCGATATCGGGCAGGAAGCCCAGGTCGAGCATCTCGTCGGCCTCGTCGAGGACGAGCACGCCGATCTTGCCCAGGATCAGGTGGCCCTGGTTCGCCAGATCGAGCAGGCGGCCCGGAGTACCGACGACCACGTCGACGCCCTTGCGGAGGTCGGCGATCTGAGTGTCGTAGGGGCGGCCACCGTAGATAGCGGCGACCTTGAGCGAACCCTGGTGGTTGGTCAGGTACTTGCTCGCGTTCTCCAGGTCCTTGGTGACCTGGATGCACAACTCACGCGTCGGCACGATGATCAGCGCGCGCGGGGTGCCATCGAGCGGGGTGGTGCCGTTGTCGGCGGTGGCGATGCGGTGCAGCAGCGGCACGCCGAAACCGAAGGTCTTGCCCATGCCGGTGCGGGCCTGGCCGATGAGGTCATCGCCTGCCAGTGCCAGCGGCAGGGTGAGTTCCTGAATCGCGAAGGTGCGTTCGATCCCGATCTCGCCGAGTGCGCGCACGATTTCCTCGCGCACGCCCAATTCGGCGAAACTCGGCGGGATGTGGGTGGTGTCCAGTTCGGCCGTCAGGAGCGTTTCGGCCAAGCCGGGTTCCTGTTCGACAGTGATCTTGCTCAGTGTTCGTGCCTTCCTCGTCATTGCATCTCGCACGCACGAGGTGGGGCGGGCCGGTCGACCCGCGACGACCACATATCCGCCTGTGATATTTCACCGGGCCGACGCCGGATAACCATCGCCGACCAGGCATTATGCTGGCCGTCGAGACGGTGTCATCGGCGCGGCGCGACGGTGATGCGGATTCGTTGCGCGCACATTTTCTCGACATTGCTGTCTGTGGACTTCGCCGCTGTCCGCCCGCGCTGAGCGCCGGTGGAGTGCCACGCCGCGGACGTATCCGGGCGTCGAAATAGCGTTGTCCATGGAGATTGTAGCGTGATATTCTGCGCAATCCGAATTTTCACGCGGCTGAATGTCGTGCGAAATCGGGCTCGCCACGGTATTACCTGGCCATGGGTGGTGTGTCGCAGCGCAATTCATGAGCGCCGGATTTCACGCGTGTCTGCAGATGTAATACGGCTCACTGGTACCGGCGGTACCGGGTGTGAGACATTTCTAGTCGTGAGTATCACCGACACCGTCACCACTGCCGCGCGCAACGCGTGGGCGCTGAGCTTCGGCGCAGGCATCGAGCCCGTCGACCCGACGCCCTCGACCGTGCTGTGGGACGAACCGCATCGCCTGCTGCGTCGCTACGATACCGAATTCCAGTCCGCCGCAAGCGATTCCGCGATCCTGCTGGTGCCGCCGCTGGCCGCGCCCGCCACCTGCTTCGACCTGCGCCGCGATCAGAGCCTGGCCCGCTACCTGGTGGAGACCGGACGCGCGCCCTACCTGGTCGACTACGGCGACATCTCCTTCGCCGACCGCCGGATGGGCTTCGAGGACTGGGTCACCGACATCCTGCCCGAGGCGATCCTGCGCGTGAGCGCCGATCGCGGCGGCGCGCCCGTCGACCTCATCGGCTGGTCGGTCGGTGGCATGTTCTCCCTGCTCACCGCCGCCGCGAATCCGGAGCTGCCGATCCGCTCGGTGACCGGGGTCGGTCCGCCGCTGGACTACGACAAGATGCTCGGCATTCCGCAGTTGCGCGCCGTCGCGAGCCTCACCGGCGGCCGGGCGTCCACCGCCCTCGTCCGGGCCGCGGGCGGCATTCCCGCGCCGCTCACCAAACTCGGCTACCGCCTCGCCGCCTACGACCGTGAACTGGCGCGTCCTGGCTTCATCGCCCGCAACATCACCAACACCGAGACCCTCGCCAAGATGGAATCCATCGACCGATTCCAGGCCGCCATGCCCGGCTACCCCGGCCGCTTCTACAACCAACTGTGGGGCCGGATGATGCTGGCCAACGACATCGGCAACGGCAAACTCGAACTCGCCGACCGCACCATCCGCCTCGCCGACGTGCGGGTGCCGGTGCTGCTGATCGGCGGCAAGTCCGACGTGATCACCCCCAAGGCCGCCGTCGAGGCCGGTCTACGCACGCTGTCGGGTTCGCCGTCGGTCACCTACGAGGTCGTGCCCGGCAGCCACCTCGGCATCCTCACCGGACCGGAAGCCCGCGAAACCACCTGGGCGCACCTGGACAAGTTCCTGGCCGAACGCGACTGATCCTCGATCGGGACTATTCTTGATATCCATGGGAGCCCAGACCTCAAGCGCGCCGGAATTCTTCTCCACCGAACCGCTCGCCGCGGACCACGCGGGGGTGACGGAACTGTTCGCGGTTCTCGCCTACGGTGAGCTCTCCGCGTTCTACCGGCTCGCCGAAGAGGCGAAGCAGGCGCCGTCGTTGCGCGGCCGGATCGGCGTCGCCAAGATGGCCGCCGCCGAACTCGCACACTTCGAAACCCTGGAAGCCGCCCTCACCGCACGCGGTGCCGACGCCGAGGCCGCGATGGCCCAGTACCAGGGCGCCCTCGACTCCTACCACGCCTCCACCGACCCCTCGACCTGGCTCGAGTCGATGGTGAAGTTCTACGTCGCCGACGGCCTCGCCGCCGACTTCTACACCGAGATCGCAGGCGCCCTGCCCGCCGAAGTCTCCGACGTGGTCCGCGACGTCCTCGCCGAAACCGGCCACTCCCAATTCGTCGTCGACGAAGTCCGCAGCGCGGTAGCCGCCAGCCGCTCCGAACGCGACCGCCTCACCCTCTGGGGCCGCCGCCTCCTCGGCGAAGCCATCACCCAGGCCCAGTTCGTCATGGCCCAACGCGACGAACTCGCCGAACTCGTCCTCGCCGCCACCGGCGACCTCAACGGCATAGCCACCCTCTTCGACCGCATGCAGGAACGCCACGCGGCCCGCATGGGCGTACTGGGCCTGTAGTCGCTGAAGTGAGCAACGGTCCTCGCCTGACGACGGGGCCCGTTGCTCGCGTCGAGGTAGCCTCGCGAGCCCACCGTGAATGCAACGAAGGTGTCTATTGCGGGCGGAGATCGACGCCTGGGTCCGATGCCACCAATTGTTCGTCGGCCTGAATCGCCGACGCCGTGCCGGAGAAATCGAAGGGTTTATTGCTCGTTTCCCACCAAGACGTCGTCTGCTTCACGGTCGATCCATCGAGAAAAAGGTAACTCCCTGTCGGGAGGACATCGTCGCCGGCGGAATCCTCTGGGATACCCTTCCAGCAAATTCCACTTGTTCCTGCGGCGAGATTTATCTCATCAGATGTCATATTCGGACGTATTTCAACGACGTGATCCCAGTTATCCGACCACCCTGCGGCGCGAGTGATCGTACGGAGTGTAGTCGGCTCACTGCGATCGGCTGCAGCAATGCTTTCCTGACGAAATCTCATTCCAGATCCAAGAACCTCACCCCGAATGGGAAAAGAAACACTTGACACGCAGTTTTGGGGTGATTCAACTCGCCGATCGGGTATCAACGCACATCCAGAACAGATGACCAATGCCGCGACGAGCCAAGCGACTGGAACAGAATCTCTTCCCCGCATCAGCGACCACCTGGCAACGGAACGCCTACACCTGGAGCTTTGGTGGTACTACTCTCTGGAATATTACTGTATGCCAGCGCATTCCCGTACTGACCACCCCCGCCTCGGTTCTCAAGAACGAGTAGACCACCGTTTGAAATCTCCGATTGAATTGCCGCTTGCAGCTCCTCAGAGCTGGCACCCTGATTCTGCAACGCTATTTGCCTTCCCCGCTCGTTGTTATAAAGGTCCATTGCCTCGCGTTGCGGAATGTTGCCGCCGGACATTTCGTGGGCATTGGTGTACGAAGCCGTCCAGGTCTCCCCGTAGTATTGCGTCATTCTGGCATTCCAATACGCATGCCGGAAGGCATCGCCTTGCCCGTCATCGAACGTGGCCCGGTACAGTTGGGCAGAGAGTTCATCGGCCTCTCTCTTGATCAAAGCGAGCCCTACGATGCCCCCTGGCCCATGCGTTTCCAACGTGGACTCCATCAGGTCAATCTCCTCCTGCGACATCACCGCTGGCTGATAATTTGAATCGACGGTCCGAATGAGGTCCAGCGCTAGGCCCGTTGGCCACAACTGCGGCGGCGAGTCGGACACAGGTACCTGATATTCGCGGAGAATCTCTTGCAGCTTGGGATCTGTCTCATGCGGTGACGGGCCCAGATTCGATTTTACCGAGTCCGGCAGCGACTCGAGAACCCGCGCCAATGCTTCGCCGCCGAGCAAGTTATCGCTGACAATGTTGTCGAGCGCGGCTATGATTGCGGCCTCGTATCCCGATTCCTCGAAAGTTTTCCGCCGAAACCCCATCGGGCCATGCTCGGACAGTATCTCAAGATTGGACTTGCGGCTACTCACCATGCCATCGTCCTCAACAAAAAGAGAGAATCGTGAAGACTCAACAAGGGCCTTGGTCGTTCGAATTGTCTCTATATTGGACTTGATGCTCTGAATTCGGGTGGCGACCTCCTGTGCGATCTGACCTAATAGGCCTGCCACCGTGTAGATCTCATTTCTGAGATTTTCCCCGCGATCACGAGCGGCGTTACCCGCTTCGCCTTTGAAGTAGTCGATCGACCAGCCGATCTTGTTTCGCAATGACGCGCCTTCCGTGTATAGGATCGTCGCGCACCGCTCTACCTGAACAACCGCCTGCTGGCGCCTGTCCCTCGACTCCAGCCGCCTGATTGGCGAGAGCCTCCGCTATCTGACGATCCAACTCTTCCTGGACATCGGCAACAAACTCTGTGTCCGTACAGAAGTCGCCAACCAACTTGACTTCATAATTGACCACTTTGTCGAACGCATCAAGGACTTCCTGCAGCTTCGTCGCGAGTTCGGAATTATCCATTCCTCGCTTCGGGTCTCGGGCATTGTCGCGCTGCTCCCCAGCGATGGGCACAATCGCCGCCATTCCCTCCGCATTCGTCCGCACCTCATTGGCCAGCTGCCGCATTCGTTCTGGATTGATCTCCAAAGACACAGCGACTCACCGCCTCAGGTGCGAGGGAACGTACTCGCGCCCCGCCAGATTGTCGGAGGCCGCCGCGCTCGGCGACTCCTGCGCCTCAGTCGGTGGCCGCGAGGGCAGCGAATCATACAGACGAAACGCTTGCTGCTCAACATCGTTCATCGCAGCCCGGTGGCGGTCAGCGATCAGCTCGGCTAACCGAGTCGGTCCCTATCCATCGCGTAGTCGGCGAGATAAAGGCTGGTGATGCGCCCCGATACGTCGGTCTCGATGGCGACAGATCCGTCGACCGCCCGCGCCCGGCCACGAAACTGCGCCAACTCGGCGTTGATCCGAGCAATTTCAGCCTGCTCGGTGTGTTTGTGCGTGTTCACTTGTCCCCCACCGCAGATCTACCAGGCGTTCCTGGTCGCATAGCACTTGGATATCTCTGCGTGACTCGACTGATGGGCGCTACCATGCCGTCAGAAGGGTCACCTTCTCTCCCGGCAGGCTACGGGCGCATCGCCCGATTGGCAACAGACCCGCCGTGGCGCGATCGCGTAGCCCGCGACGGGCGTTTACATCACGACTTGGTCGGATTACCCGGTCTACGCACACGCCTCGGGTAGTTCTGAGGCGGCGAACGGGTAACCGACCACGGCGACTTCGCTCGAACGGTCGTCACTCGCCAGCGGCGCGCTGTACCAGGCGCAATTCCGGTGTGCGGGTCGCGGTTTCGCGGGGGAGCCAGATGACTACCTGCTGGTCCTTCTCGGCGGACAATGTCTGCACTGTGTAGGTGAGGGTGCCTCGGGTGGGGTGTTCGAAGCCGAGGAGGGTGGGGAGGTCTTCGGATAGGCGGTGGGGGTGCCAGCGGCGGGCGAATTCGGGTTCTTCGCACAGGGTGGTGATGATGCCTGCGATGCGTTCGTCGTCGGGGCGGCGTAGGCGGGTTCTGGCGAGTTGGTCGGCGAGGTAGTCGGCGAACTGGGGCCAGTCGGTGACCGTGGTGCGGGCGAGGGGATGGCGGAAGGTCCACAGGGCCAGGTTGACCATGTCGGGGTTGTCGAGCAGGCCTAGTGGGGTGACCAGGTCGGCCCATGCGGTGTTCCAGGCGAGCACGTTGGCGCGGGGGCCGAGGGCGAAGGCCGGGGTGGGGTCGAGGGAGTCGAGCACGCTGCGAAGGGCCGCGGGGACCTGGTCGAGGATCGGGTCGAAAGCGGTACTTGGGCAGCGTGATTCGCTGCCGGTGGTCAAGGCCAGCCAGCCGAAATGGGCTCGTTCGGTGTCGTTGAACCGCAGCGCGGTGGCGAGTGCGTCCACCACCGCCATCGACGGATTGGTGTCGCGGCCCTGCTCGATCCGGGCCAGATAGTCGGCGCTGACACCGGCCAACACCGCGACCTCTTCCCGCCGCAGGCCGGGAGTGCGCCGCCTGCCGCCACCGGGCAGGCCGACATCTTCCGGCCGCAGTTCGGCTCGCCGGGCGATGAGCAGCTCCGCGAACGCCGAACGAGCACCCGGATGATCCGCCATACCTGCGCCTACCATTCCTCGATCGTGCCTGGTCGGCGCGCTCGCAGCCACGCCCTGTGGGGTCCAGGATAACTGCGGTGTGGTTAACGGACCGCAGTCCGGTCAGGGTGGAGTCATGACTTCCTCGACACAGACCCAAGCACTGAAGGCCGGTTCCTGGGCCCTCGACGCCGCCCACTCCTCGGTCGCGTTCACCATTCGCCACCTCGGCATCGCCAAGGTGCGCGGCGGCTTCACCCGCTTCGAGACCGAGTTCGTCGTCGACGAAACCGGCGCCGCCACCCTCGGCGCCACCATCGAACTCGACTCCTTCGACACCGGCAACGCCGACCGCGACGCCCACATCCGCCAGGCCGACTTCCTCGACGTCGCCAACCGCCCGACCCTGAGTTTCCGTGCGACACAACCGGTTCGAGTCGCTGAAACCTTCACCGTCACCGGCGAGGCCACCCTCGGCACCATCACCAAGCCGCTGACCCTCGACGTCGAGTGGGGCGGCATCGCCGACTTCCCCGACGGCACCCGCCACGCCGGCTTCTCCGCCACCGGCGCCATCAAGCGCACCGACTTCGGCGTCGGCGTCGCGATGCCGGGCATGCTCTCGGACACCGTGAAGATCGAACTGGAAATCGAACTCGTCGAGCCCGCATAAAGGGCACCGACGCCCGCGAAGCGTTCCTCAGCCGCGCATGGCCGGAGCGAATGCGGAGGTACGCCTGACCGGAGTTCGCTCACAGCGCAGGCCGCTCCGGCACCCGCGTCGTACCCCTGCACTAACCTGGGAGTCGACAACACAGGACTCTTACGTTCGGAGGTTGGCCGTGGAGGTCAAGATCGGTATTTCGGATAGCCCGCGAGAGCTCGTCATCAACAGTGCGCAGAGCCCTGACGAGATCGAGGCGCTGGTGTCCGATGCGCTGAGCGGCTCCGCAGGCGTCGTGTCGCTCACCGACGAGAAGGGTCGCAAGTTCCTCATCCAGGCCGCGAAGGTCGCCTACGTGGAAATCGGTTCGCCCGCCACCGGTCGCGTGGGTTTCGCCACCGTCTGAGCTGCGAAGACAAAAGTGCCCCGTCATCTTCGAAGATGACGGGGCACTTTCCGTAGGTTCAGAGATCCTGCGAGTACGCGCGCTGGGCGGCGGTCAGCGGCACGTGCTTGAGGCCACCCCATGCCAGCGAGACGGTGGTGTCGACCGCTTCGTCCTTGGGGACCGGACGATCGGCTTCGAGCCAGTAGCGCGCCGAGAACTGGCTCGCCCCGACGAGGCCGACGGCCAGAATCCGGGCGCGATACGGGTCGAGACCCGAGTCGTGGGCGACCAGATCGAACACCGCGTCGACGCATGCCTCGGTGGCCTGCTCGACCCGGCGCTGCACCTGCGGTTCGCTGGTGAGGTCGGATTCGAAGACGAGGCGGAAGCCCTGCATCTCGTTGTCGACGAAGTCGAAGTACGCGGCGACCGCGGCTCGCACGCGCTGCTTGTTGTCGGTGGTGGAGCGCAGCGCCTGGCGCACACTCGACACCAGGATGTCGACGTAGTTCTGCAGCACCGCCAGGTACAGCTCGAGCTTGCTGGCGAAGTGCTGGTACAGCACCGGCTTGCTGACACCGGCCACCTGGGAGATCTCGTCCATGCCCGCCGCGTGGTAGCCGCGCTGGACGAACACCTCACTGGCGGCGAGCAGCAACTGCTGGCGGCGCTCGTCGCGAGGCAGGCGGGTGCCGCGCTTGGCCGGGACCGTCTCCGGCACCGATCGGCGCGAGGGCATGCGGTCCACGAGGTCAGTCATCTCGGCTCTCTTGGTCGACTCCCGTGACCGCCAGGTGTGCGGTCCGGGTATCCAACGAACGATACCCGCACGGTGTTGCCCCTGCGTCTCGCCCTGGAAATGTAGTACCAGTCCGCGGAGTTCGCCGGGCCGTAACCGTGCGAACTCCCGCAACCGCCCGTGTGGCCGATTTGCGTGCTGTGAGAATCTGGTGAGGTGAACGACCGACCGGACGACCAACCCGGCGGCGGGCCCGATGTCGCTCGCTCCACGCAACCCACCGAGTCCGGTTCTGTGACGGCGACCCCGGTTGGGCGCGAACTGCAGGTCTACGACCCGCTCGGGCTCTACCAACCCGCCGACCGATCTCGCCAACCGTTGCGCGCCCGCTGGGACCCCACCGACCACGACAACGGCCGCCAGCGCAGCCCACAGCGCGACGCCAAGAAGCAGAGCGCGCTCGGCCGCTTCGTCTCCGCCTACGGGTGGCGGGCCTACGCGCTGCCGGTGCTGCTCGCCATCACCGTGCTGGTGGTCGTCGACGCGCTGCGCACCGGCCCGATCGCCGCACCCACCGATCCCGGCTTCGG
This sequence comes from Nocardia sp. NPDC058658, assembly GCF_042716665.1. Classification (NCBI taxonomy): domain Bacteria; kingdom Bacillati; phylum Actinomycetota; class Actinomycetes; order Mycobacteriales; family Nocardiaceae; genus Nocardia; species Nocardia sp. NPDC058658. Next base: position 10,598 of record NZ_JBHXRR010000002.1, on the reverse strand, counting down.
CGCGCTGAGTCCGAAGGTGGCGCAGTCCGGCATCATCGGCGCACCGCCCGGCGACGGGAAGTTCCCCGCCGATCTGCCGCTGGGCGCGCTGCCGGAGGGCGGCGAATACGTCGAGCGCGCGGCGGGTACCTGGCATGTGGTGCCCGGCACCAGCGCCCAGGTCGGCGCGGGCACCGAGCGCGTGTTCCGCTACACCGTCGAGGTCGAGGACGGCATCGACACCACCCCGTTCGGCGGCGACGCGGCCGTGGCCAAGATGGTGGAGACCACCCTCGCCAATCCGAAGAGCTGGTCGCACGACCCCAAGTTCGGTTTCCAGCGCATCGACGCGGGCCCCGCCGACTTCCGTCTCTCGCTCACCTCGCGTGAAAGCACCCGCGCCGCTTGCGGATTCGAAATCCCGATCGACTCGTCGTGCTATAACGCCGACCTCGACCGTGTGGTGCTCTCGGAGGTCCGCTGGGTGCGCGGCGCCCTCGCTTTCGACGGCGACATCGGCTCCTACCGGCAGTACCAGATCAACCACGAGGTCGGCCACGCCATCGGCTACCACGGCCATCAGCCGTGCGAGACCGACGGCGGCCTCGCCCCGATCATGATGCAGCAGACCTTCGGCACCAAGAACAACGACATCGCCCTGCTCGACCCGCACGGTGTGGTCCCCGCCGACGGCAAGACCTGCCGCTTCAACCCCTGGCCGTACCCGCGCGGATAGTGGCCTGCCCCATGCGGGAACATGGACGGGGAAGAACAGCGCGGCGGGTCTTGTTGAACTCAGCAGAACGGCCACCAGCGCCACCTCGCCAAACACAGGAGTTCTCACGTGTCTTTCACCGGGACGTTGCCGCCGCTCGTCGAGCCGGCAGCGGAACTGACCAAGGATGAAATCGCGCGCTACAGCAGGCACCTGATCATCCCCGATCTGGGCGTCGACGGTCAGAAGCGGTTGAAGAACGCCAAGGTCCTCGTGATCGGCGCGGGCGGCCTCGGCTCGCCCGCCCTGCTCTACCTGGCTGCCGCCGGTGTCGGCACCCTCGGCATCGTCGAGTTCGACGAGGTCGACGCGTCCAACCTGCAGCGCCAGATCATCCACGGCGAATCCGATATCGGCCGCTCCAAGGCCGACAGCGCCCGCGATTCCATTCTCGAGATCAACTCGGGAATCGACGTGCGGCTGCACAAGATTCGCCTGGAACCCGACAACGCGGTCGAGCTGTTCGCCGAGTACGACCTGATCGTCGACGGCACCGACAACTTCGCCACCCGCTACCTCGTCAACGACGCCGCCGTCCTCGCGGGCAAGCCCTACGTGTGGGGCTCGATCTACCGCTTCGAGGGCCAGGTCTCGGTCTTCTGGGAGGACGCACCCGACGATCGCGGCATCAACTACCGCGACCTGTACCCGGAGGCTCCGCCGGCGGGCATGGTCCCGTCCTGCGCCGAGGGTGGCGTGCTGGGCGTGCTGTGCGCGTCGATCGGTTCGGTGATGGTGACCGAGGCGATCAAGCTGATCACCGGCATCGGCGAGACCCTGCTCGGCCGTCTGATGGTCTACGACGCACTGGACATGAACTACCGCACCATCAAGCTGCGTCGCGACCCGCAGCGTGAGCCGATCACCGAACTCATCGACTACGACGCGTTCTGCGGTGTGGTGTCGGAGGAAGGCACCGCCGCCGCGGCCGGGTCGACCATCACCGCCGCCGAGCTCAAGGAACTCCTCGACGCCGACAAGATCGAACTGATCGACGTGCGTGAACCGGTGGAGTGGGACATCGTCCGTATCGAGGGCGCGACCTTGATTCCCAAGGACCGCATCCTGTCCGGCGAAGCGCTGTCGGAGCTGCCGCAGAACAAGCCGGTGGTGATGTACTGCAAGACCGGTATCCGTTCGGCGGAGACCCTCGCCGCGCTCAAGCGCGCCGGTTTCGCCGATGCCACGCACCTGCAGGGTGGCGTGGTGGCGTGGGCCAAGCAGGTCGATCCCTCACTGCCGGTCTACTGATAGCTGACAGTTTGCGACCTCGCCGCAGATTGCGGTGAGGTCGCAAAGTGGAGTGTCACCGCGTGCCTTGGGTCGCAGTCGGTGATCGCGGGGTTACGGTACGGCCGTGACCTCAGTCGAACCTCCCGAGCATGTGCGAGCCACATTCGGGCTTCGCGAAGTGACGCCGGTTTCCCTAGGGGACTGGGACGGTGGCTGGCGCATGGGTGACGTGGTACTCAGCCCCGTCGCTGATCACGCGCGGGCCGCCTGGTCGGCGAAAGTACGCGAGCACCTCGCCGTCGACGGACTGCGCGTGGCCCGGCCTGTGCGCGCCACCGACGGTCGCTATGTCGTCTCCGGTTGGCGCGCCGACACTTACGTCGACGGTGCTCCCGAACCCCGCCACGACGAGGTGGTTTCGGTCTCGTTGCGCCTGCACAAGGCGACCGCGGAGCTGGAACGGCCCCGCTTCCTGGTCCAGCCGCCCGTCGCCCCCTGGGTCGACGTGGACGTGTTCGTCGCCGCCGACCGCGCCGCCTGGGAATCGGTCCCGCTGCGCACCCTGCGCGCGGGCGGTGTCCCCATCGCCACCACCCCCGACGGCCAGCGCTCCCTCGAACTGATCGGCCAACTCTCCACCCTGCGCAAACCGGTCCGCAGCCCCGACCAACTCGTCCACGGCGACCTCTTCGGCACCGTCCTGTTCACCGGCGCCCACACTCCTGGCCTCACCGACATCACCCCCTACTGGCGTCCGGCGACGTGGGCAGCGGGGGTCGTTGTCGTCGACGCATTGGCCTGGGGCGGCGGCGACGATGGACTCCTCGACCGCTGGGCGACCCTGCCCGAATGGCCCCAAATGCTGTTGCGCGCGTTGATGTTTCGCCTAGCAGTCCACGCCCTGCATCCGCGCTCGACACCGGAAGCCTTCCCTGGCCTCGCCCGCACCGCGGACATGGTCCGTTTGGCGCTGTAAGGGCGAATTGCGCGCATCGCGACCTATGGGTCATTTGTGATCTCAAATCCGTTGAGACCCAACGCTTCCTGCCGTCCGGATGCTATCTTCATCGGGCATCGCCGCTGTGGATCAGGGGAGTCCAGTGCGGCCCGTCACGAGCGGTGAGGATTGCCAGGGGTGAGAATCCAGCCCAGACAGCAGATTCTGGACATTTGGAGCGCCCTCGTCTCGGCGTGCTACCGAGACGGGAAGTGGGACTGGACAGGCGGCGTCCTCGGGGCCAACTCGATCAGTGACTCCGAACAGTTGCTCTGCCTGCTGTATCCGGCGACCGAGATCGAAAGCTTCGCCCTCGACCGGCCCGACACCATGGCCGACGATGTGCGCGAGACGCTCTACGAACTCGGTGGGCCGTTCATGATCGGCCTCAACGTCTTCAAATTGCTCGAGGAATTCCTGGCGCGCAATACGCAGAACGGTATTCCTCGATTCGACGCGGGCAGCTACCTTCAGTCGACCACCGAGGACGAGCCGACCGTCGCACAGCGGTCGATCGCTGTGGTCGACAGCTACTCGATGTCGGTCACGCTGTGTGTGGCCGGAATGGGGTTCGCTCGAGTCTTCTGCCAGGATCACAATTTCCAGGGGCAGCCCGACGCGGAAGAACGCAGCAAGAAACTCATGGCCGGGCTGAGCGACCGACTGACCGCGGCACTGATCGCGCTGGTCCGCAGCTTCGTGGTCAACACCGCCGCGCCGCGCTCGCCGGCCGGTCGGGCAATGATGTCGATGTTCAACCAAGGCGACCAGCCCGAGCGGGTCGTGCTCGAAGCGATCCATCGAAGCTTGGAGCGGGTCCGTGCTCGGTTACGTACCGACGTCACGCTCGGACAGGCCGACGAGAACAACAATCTGCACAATGACACGTTGCTGTTCGAGTGTGGTTGGAGTTGGGGCATCCACGAGAATGCGGCCGAAGTCGACTTCGTGAGCAAGGACGTCGAGCAGCCGATCGGCATCGCCGATCCACGTCCATATCTGTACTTCACCGTCGTCGCCCTCGACGGTATCAATGACGTGCTCTCGCAGCGAACACGAGAGTTGAATCTGCTCAACGATGAGCAATACCGGCTCGCCGAAGCACTGCGTCTGCGCTGGGATCTCACTCAGCGCTACTGGGCGACTGTCGCGCGATTCGGCTCCGGCCGTTGGCCGCTGGAAGACATTCCCTGGAAGACCTCCGATGGCGAAGAGTCCGACTACTTCAGTCTGATCGTCTCCGCGGTACTGATCCAGGAACTCGTCGCACGCACAGCCTCTGATGACGACCTGACCCGTGCGGTGGGCATTTTCGACGAGTTGTCACGTCGTGGCCGTATCACCCGCAGACCAACGCGGGATGACCCCGCGATCGCCTTGCACAATCCAGGCGTCCGAATGGCATTGCGCGGTACCGAGAAGATCAACGGTGGTGGTCCACGTTTGTCATGGATCGTGTCGGACTTCGCCACGGTCCTGCTCAAACGAACCCTGCAGGCCGCGCGCCTGTCGAGCAATATCGCCGCCCGTGACCAACTGATGGAGCTGGCCAAGGAGGTCATGGACCATCTGGATCAGCGGGCCATCGCCGAGGGCCCGGCGGCTCGACTCTGGGACAATCCGGGGGCGCTGTTCGGCGGTGCACAACAATCGCAGCCGTCCTGGTATCTCACCGAGCGGGTGATCGAATGCTTGGTCGCTGCGGAACGCACCTATCGCGAAGCGCCGCTTCGATCGCCGGCCATGGTCAACCGCGCGGTCGAATTGCTCAATGAGGCCGAGCATCTGCTCAATCAGGAGATGCTCAACACCAGCACGGTCACGGACTCGAGCCGAAGGCCGACCAAGACCTCCGATGACCGGAGAGTCCTGCGCAAGGTCGAACAACGACTCGTCCGCGCGCGCGAACTGGTGAATATCCAACCGGGCACCTCGTTCACGTTGGCCTCCACTGCCCTGACCGAACTCGACGCACTCGCCGTCGCCCGCAATCTCGCGATGAAAGGGATGAGCGGATGATCGTGTTCGCGACGTCCGACAAAGGTGGCACCGGCCGATCGGTCACCAGTTGCAATATGGCCTACCGACTTGCCATGGGACGCAATATGAAGGTCGCCTACCTCGATTTCGACTTCGGATCACCGACCGCGGGGGCGCTGTTCGAGGTGAGCGCGGTCGAAGACGGCACTGGGTCGGGGGCAGGGCTGCATGCGTATCTGGAAGGCAGAACTCCGGTCCCGGAGCGGGTCAACGTCCGAATCTCGACCGACCGAGAGGATTTGCGGGCGCAGCGCTCGCGTGGCGGCTTGACCCTGTTCCCCGGTGACCAGGGCGGCGGCGAGACAGTGACAGCCACCCCTGCGGTCGTGCAGCGCTGTGTCGATCTGCTGACGCTGCTCGACACACAGTTCCCGGTCGTGATCGTCGACCTCAGTGCGGGCAGGTCTGCGGCGATGAAGATCGCGCTGGAAGCGACCTGCCCAGCGAACATGAGCCATAACAAGGTGTACTGGTTGGTCTTTCACCGTTGGACCCGTCAACACGTCATGGCGGCGCACAGCTTGGTGTGGGGCACGGACGGAATCGTGCAGTCGGGTGAGGCCGCGCGAACCAGCGGTCGGAGGTGGTATGACGCAGGGCAACTGGAATCGCGAATCCGATATGTGCGCACCGCCGTTCCGAGTTTGGGCGACCCGGCGACCGCAACGGGTGGTCCGCAGGCCGCGTTTGTGCAGGAACAAGACGACAACCTGCGATCGTTCGCCGCGCGTAAGCGGCTCGGCGAGGGCAAGGTGCTCGGCGAAACACCCGTCGAGCCGGTGTTGCAATGGCGTGAACAAATCATCCTCGACTCCGATGTCGACGCGGAAATCGCGAATCGTTCGACCGCCGACGCGTTCGAGGAGCTGGCCAGGGCGCTCATCGACGACGACACCTGGGTACCCGTGAACAACCGGAGTCAGGCGTAGCCGGATAGGCTCTGGGACTTGTGAGCTCACTGTTTCAGGAAGCGACTGCCGACTCCCGGATCGAGGCGGTGTCGATGTCCCATGTCTCTATCGAGATCGGGCATTTCTCGATGGACGAACTCGCCAACGGCACCGACAAGATCGTCGCCCAACTAGCCAAAGTCGCCCCCCTGGTGCATTTCTTCACCGAGCAGGCACGCGACGAATTCGCCGACCGTGCGGGTAACCGGTCAGCAGTTCGGGTCAGCACCTGTTTCCTGGTCGATGACTACTTTCGAGGCGATACGGACCCCCGCGAGATCTTGCCGCGGTTCCTCCGTTTGGTCGGCGAGGCGGGCATCGAACTCGATTATCTCGGTCGCGAATCCGGGTGCGCGTTCGCGCCGCGACCGGGCAGCAGCTCGATGCCGATCCGACTCGCGCGAGTGGTCGCGGACATGGTAGTGGCTGCACCGCTTCCGGGATATGACGGACGTCGGCCACCGACCTCTGAACTCGGTTGGCTGGCCAATGGCGCGCGCTCCAGTGACTACGATCAGTCTCGCGCGAGAAACTTGGGTGCCTACCTGCCACCCGAGCAACTGGCCGCACGCAATCACTCGATACATCTGGATGTCGAAATGTGGCGCGGAAACCCCGAGCGCGAAACAGAACCGAACTATTGGTCATGCCCATTCCTGGCATCAGTCTGGCAGTTGCTGCGGCTCGGCATGCTGCGTTACGCAGGCGGCCCGGTCGCACAGCCCCAGAATTTCACCGATTGGCGCCCGGATACCTTGCCCGACCGATGGAGTATGTTGCCGGCAGTTATGCAACTGCGTCAGCGGGCCAAGCCGTTCGCGGCGTACCGCTCGTTGTCGGTGCTGCCCAAGCGCTACCTCCCTGTCGAACATTCGGTGCAGCAGGTTCTCGACCACGTCAATATCGAACCCGGGGTGCGCGAGGTATTCGAGGAGCAGGCCCGCCGGGACCGAATGCCGGTGCCCCACGAGCTCAGTGACCGACTCGCGCACTTCTTCCTCAGCGAATATTGAGACCGGGGCGTAATCTGCTGTGATGCAACTCGCGGGGTCGACGCTTGCGGTTCTCGGAGAGGTGCGGACCGCGCTGTTGCCGGAATCGGCCGCATTGAGCCGGGATTCGGCCGCCGAGCTGGTCGCCGTCCAACACGGTGTGCCGGTGCGCTCGCGTGAACGGCCGGTGAGTTGGGCGCAATCGCCCGTCGTCGCCGAGGGGGTCGACACTCGACTGGCAGTGCCGGGATCTCGTCGCGTGCGAGCGGTAGGCGCGGTGGCCGCCCAGGCGACCATCACTGGCGGACGGATCGTGCAGACCGCAGCGCATTGCGGGGTGGCAGGCGTACCAGATGAGAAGCGCAAGCCGTGGGTGCACTATATGGGTCAGGTCGGGGTGCTCGATGTGCTGACCCAAATCACGCCGGAGTTGGGCCAGGAAGTCGCACAAGGGTTCGTCGCTGTCACCGACCAGGCGAATGCCAGCTTCGATCCGGGCGCGATCGCCGCGCGCATGGCGACCAAGCTGCGGCGTTCGCCCACGCTCAACCAGCGCCCGCCCATGTACTCCGACTCCACTCGACTGCGGTGGTCCGCACGCGTGGTGCCCGGGGTCGAACCGTCGTTGACGATGACCATGTGCGATCGGGAATTGCGCACGGCGGAGATCGTGGTCGGCGATAACGCGCAGTTGGCGGATGTGCAGGTTTTCTGCCACGACCTGGCGATGCACGACTGGCTGCTCACCGTGCTGATCGAGGTCACCGACGAAGCGGCGGAGATGTTCGAGCTCTCGGACTCGCCCGTCGAACAGGTGCTCAGCCCGATGCTCGAGCACCTCGTCCATCTGTGGATGCCCGGCGCCGCTACACCTGCGTCGATGCGGGGATTGTGGGCTGCCCTCGAGACCGATCCAGGGTTCACCCGCCAATGGCAGGCACGGGTCGGGCAGATGCGTGATCGGCTCGCCGTCGCGACGCTGACCGCGCTCAACCGCGTGAGTTCGGACTGGTAGTCAGAGCCGGAACAGTCGCCGAACCAGGAGCGCGAAGAACAGCGACGTCGACACCAAGCCGGTGACCGCTTCGGCGGTGAGAATGAGGGTGACGGATGCCGCCTGCTCCTTGACGTCGTCCCAGCCGGGTGGGCTCAAGATGCCGACAGTGGCCAGATATGTCATCTGATTGACATCTTTCGGAGCCAGTTGGTTGACCGTCACCGTGAACAGCGCGATCTCGACCGCGATCCAGGCCAACAGTCGAAAAGGTTGATACCCATACCCGCACAAGATATCTGAGATGTAGCCGCCGACGCGCCGCGTGCGCGACCGCCCTGCCTTGGTTCTGGCGCGAGCGTGCGCGAGACTGCAGCGGTCCTGTCCACGCGGGTTCTCGTTGACGGTGTGCAGGTGCGCTGCCTGTCGAAACGCCAGCGCCGCGTGCATCGGGAGCCGGGCGTCGAGCAGGTGGCCGCCGACCCCTTCGTAGATGTCGGCGAGCAGCGAATTCTGGGTACGACTCAGTCTCAGCGGACCGCGAAACTCGACTTCGGCGGCGAAGAAGGCGGCGAACGTCGCGTTCAAGTTGCGGGTGTTGGACCGGGCGTATCGGTCCACGTTTCGGTAGACGTCCGCGAAAACCAGACTGTCGCCGGACCTTCGGCTGCTGGGCGGGCTGTAGCGGAGCAGGATCTGTTCGACGCCGTGATTGAAATCCTCGATCAGCGATCGTTCATCGCGGCGACGGTCCGATTCCTCGATCTCGTCGACGAACGCGTTCGCATGACGTTGCACGAGAGTGGTTTTGGATGCGATGAAATCGCTGTGCTGCCGTTGTTCGTTGGTATCCATGGAAAATCCCCCCGATCGCCACCGGCTATTCGCCCGGCGGTAGAAATTCGTTCTTGTCCCAACGCAGATTCGTCGGCCGACTGGCCACGGGCGCCAACCGGCGCACCAGAAGTTCGCGCGGCTCACCGACGCCGAAGTACTTCTCGTCGTAGCCGATCCCGCGGAAACCGGATGCTTTGTAGAGGTTTGTCGCCGAGGTATTCGACGGCCGGACGGTGAGGAAGAGCGTGTCGAGGTCGGCAGCGGTGCAGCTGGCGACCGCTTGCTCGATCAGGGACCGTCCAAGCCCGCGGCCCTGATGGCTCGAGGACACCGCCAGCCCGATCAGCCACGCCTCCTGCGTCTGACCTGCTGCGACCAGCGCGTATCCGCCCACCGCCCCCGCGAGATCGGCCACCACCCACAGCGCGCCGTGGATGTCGAACAGTTGACGCAGCACGAAATAGGGGTAGGCGAGCGGCGAGAACTCGCGCGATTCCATCTCGGCGATCGCTGTCAGGTCATCCACGACGGCCGACCTGAACAGTGGTTGGGTCAACCCGTTCGAGATGTCCAATACAGCTCACCTCTACTGCCTCGGTGCAAGTCCTGCACTCCAGGGTAAGCGCAGGTTCGTCGAGCTGACCGCGAAGTTGATCGAAACCTGCTGCCGCACAGCCGCTATCGGGCAAGTCATATCGGCGTCCCGATCGGCTCGTATCCGAGCCGCGCCGGTCGAATATCGCGTTCGGGAGGTAAACAGAACGTAGCTCGCGGGATGCGGGGGTGTTGAGACCTTGATTCGCTGAGTCACATGTCGCGTAGTATTCGGGTGGCACCGGAGGTCATGATCAGGGCGGGCACAACGTGCTTCCGTGTGAAGGCAAGGGGGGCAGATGACCACCATTGAAGAAGCCGCGCGGTACCGCGAGCCGACGCGGGCCGACCTGCCCGATATCGAGGTGATCGATGGTGCGGCCTTTCGCGACCGCTACCCCTTCTTTGTCCTTCGGCAGCTCTTGGAGGCCGACAGTTCCCGTAGCGTCGTCGCAGTCGAACCCGGCAGCCATGCCGAGGGCACGGTGGTCGGGTACGCGCTGACCATCCTGGGCGAAGGCGGGAGAGCGTGGCTGATCAGTCTGGCAGTTTCCCCGGATCGGCGGGGCTGCGGGTACGGCCGTGGCCTCCTGCAGCGAAGCATCGAGGTGTGTCGGCAAAAGGGTGATGTGGATGAGGTCTGGTTGACGGTCGATCCGCGGAACGTCTCGGCCTACAAGCTGTTCAAGGATTTCGGTTTCGTGCTGCGGGTGAGCAGTTGAGTCCCGCATAGTGGTGTAGCGCACGGTGATCGAGCTCGACGCATCGACGACAGAGCGGTCACCGTGTGATCCTTCGAGGAATCTCTCACAACCCACTCGAACGGAACCAACACGATGACCGCACCTCACATTATCGACCCCGCAGGCGTTCTCGGTGAAGCCCTCGCCGACGCGTCACCAGACCTGATGCGCAACCTGCTGCAAACGATGATCAACGCCTTGCTCTGCGCCGACGCCGACGCCGTAGCCGGCGCGGAATGGGGCAAACCCAGCCCCGAGCGCCTCACCCGCCGCAACGGCTACCGACACCGCGACCTCGACACCCGCGTGGGCACGATCGATGTCGCGATACCGAAACTGCGTTCGGGCACCTACTTCCCGGAATGGTTGCTCGAACGCCGTAAACGCGCCGAGACCGCGATGATCACCGTCGTCGCGGACTGCTACCTCGCCGGAGTCTCGACCCGCAGGATGGACAAACTCGT